>CBDBNL010000001.1:0-1663 GCA_965207945.1 Gammaproteobacteria bacterium | reverse complement strand
TGGTATAGCTATAGTCTAAGAGTAGAATACATGCAGCACTCACAGTCTCCTTGATGATCTTCAATCTGGTATACGTATAGAGTCCTGTCTGCAGTATTAGATTCTAAAGCGGGGTAATTCGGATCAAACTTTCAGTCTATGAAATTCACGTTAGTTTTTCTTTGGCTTAAAGGCTTTGGCCCTGGAACCAAGACCATATACTAGTAGCCTATCTCTATAATAATATTATATTTATGACATTATGATTATAATTATCCTAATAGCTAATTATCCCTTTGACGCACAAGTGGTTGTAAATTTACAACCAAGCGCAACAGGATGCATTCAGGCAGGAAGTGGCCTATGAATATCATGAATAACCTGCAGCAGAGTAATGAGCGGCGAGGATGCCCTACAATACTTTGATGTGGTAGAAATGCCTTTGATGTTCCTTTGAAGTTAGCTTTCAACACTTAAAAAAAAAAAAAAAAAAAAAGGTTTAAAGCAGGTCACAAGCCAGTGCAATGGTCTGGCTGTGTCATGGATGTTCTGTAGCTACCTTTATTTCGTCAAGGCGAGTATCTTGGCATGATTTGTTGGACAGTTTCTTTCTTAGCTCGACGGTGGGCGTGGCTTACGCAGGAGTGGTGCTCAAGTGTCAGTTTGGTGGGAGTTTGCAAACGTAAATCACTTTGAATGAGGTTGTACATGCTCTGGCAAATGTTTAGATCACTCAGAATGAAAAGAGAGCGGCGGAAAGCTGCACAACAGCTACGATCAGTAAATTAGAGACAACAAAGGTTAAAAGTGAAGTTTCAGTTGAGGTACAAAGGTGGAAAGGTTACGTAATGCCTTAGGTTGCTAAGATATTTAATCGCAAAATACATCACACGTGTGAACTGAATTGATTTTTTCTTCTTGTGTGCCAAAGGGTTAAGCGAAATTTTGATGATTCGGATCACTTAGAGAACAAGAGATCTAAAGATCACACACCCCGTGCGCCTGAGGCGTTTTAGACTCAAATTTAATGGTATTGGTAGGCGTGGCTTCAATCAACAGAAAAGGTCGCCAAGATTAGACTTAGATTGGTAGGCGTGGCTTCATTCTACTGGCCGCGCCAGATCATGATAGTCCAGAGAAGGGCTTATCAGCTCCAGAAACGAAGCGCTTCTTATTGTGGTGATTATAGTTCCAGTTCACAGCTAGAACTAGCAAGCAAAGCCACAAGTCAACCAGAATTACGATCGCCCACTCTGGTAATAATCGTTTTTCTGGCAAGGGTCGACAATGTTAAATAGTAGTTTCAATAGAGGGAAAAAATTTTTAAGTCTGCTTTTCTCGGCTCCCTGACGTACGCTCTCGTTCGTGAGGTATGTAGAAGCTAATATTTTTCGATTTCTGACTGGTACGTAGTAAGTAGAGCTCATAAACTGCCCTGTTTCGCTCAAACTGCTCGTTTTTGTGTCCACAAACAAACACACATCCGACGGACACACCAATCACTCTACCCCTTGTGCGCGCTTCGCGCGCACGGGGTAACTAGAGATCTGGAGATCACATACCCCGTGCGCTCTTCAAGCCTCGAACAGTCCCTTGTATGGGTAGGCGTGGCTTCATTCTACAGAATCTTGATAGTCCAGAGAAGGGCCAGGGCTTCTCAGCTCCAGCTTCATAAACGAAGCGC